>NZ_LNII01000003.1:0-3736 GCF_001463365.1 Enterobacter sp. 50793107
TCTCCTCATGCCGCACGCTGGGCGCGCAGCTTCTTCAGGTGTTCTGCTGTTTCGATTTCTTCGGCGATCCGCTCAGCCTGTGCTTTGGTCAGCGGCTCGAATTCATGCTGAAAGCGGCCCATGCTGGCGATGCAGGTGCGACCGTTGCGGATGTAGTGGATGACTTCGTGGGTAGTGCGGATGATTTTGCAGGGCGCGCCGTGGCGATCAGAGTAATAATCATCAGAAATCGGTAGGTTAGAAATCCGACTCTTCATGTTTCTCATCTCTTTTAGCGCGGGCTAATTCATGAGCGGCCGACGCCTCTTCCTCGGTGTCGAAACGTCCAAGAGAGGTTCTTTTCCCATCGATTGAAATGTGCGCCTCCCAACGACCATGCTTGGTAAGGCTAACCCCTTTGCAATTTGATGTGCAGCCACTCCTTTTCCTCTGATTCTTGGCCTGATCAGACTGAGTGGCCCATCGACAGTTCCCGGGGAAATACCCAAGATTATTGTCAATCCTATCGATGGTCATTCCGCGTGGTCTTTCACCCATATCAGCAAAGAACTCTCTGAATTCATGCCAGCGCTCACAAACGGTAATCCCACGACCTCCGTAATTTTTGTAATTTACATTGCTGGGGTTTTCGCACCGAGATAGCATTGCGCACCACGTTCCATAAGTTTCAGAACCATGCTGGCCATGCTTAGTCCTGAGCCTGACGGAAACCTCCCGGCTCAGGCAGCCGCAAGATTTAGTAAGGCCAGATTTAACCCTACTGATAACTGCGACGGTCTCATTTCCGCATTCGCAGGTGAACCTGCCTTTCCTGTTCTTGCCGCTCTCCCTTGGAAGGCGCTCGATCAGCGTTAGGCGCCAGCGCTTTTCCCCTTCAGAAAAATTCTCAATCATGTGAATTAACCCTCTGGATTATCCTGAACATTGGCTGACTCCTGCAAAAGGAGGTAGACGATTGCCACAGCGCGCAGCGGGTTACGGTGAGTCGAGCTGACACCAGACTCATGAGTTGCCTGCCACACGGTCTTACCTAATGGTACCAGACCGATTCGATGCTTCTTCATTGCCGGGTAGAGCTCTTCGGCACGACGTAACGGAAACCAGGCGGTGTTCTGTACCGTGTTAAACCAGTTCCACGACAAATTGGCACCGGTCTTTTCATGCGGGTGAATAGTGGCGGTGTACTTTGGCTTCAGGAAATATGCGAGCCTTACACTGATTTCACCGTCACTGAGTTTGGTGTAATCCATCAGGAGCCCCTTTGCTTACGGATAAGTTCCAAATCAGCCTGGCAACTGGCGCACGTCTGGCAGCCGGGAACTGCAGCACGCCGCGGCTCGGGAATTGGTTCGTCGCATTCTTCACAACGCTCAGCTGATAAGGCGTTGCGGTTTAGCCGGTGAGCGGAAAGGGCAGCGTTACGCTGAAGCTCTTCAATCTCTGCTGCTGTATCGATGATATCTGCCATGGTCAATGCTCCCGGAACTGTCGGTTAATTCGGTTGAAGGTGAACGCCAGCAATAAAAAGGGAGCTTTAAGCTCCTGGGTGATTAGTGCCTTCATGCTGCACCGCCTTCATTCTTCTCAGCTTCGACTGCCATCTGCTCAAGCCGTCGCGATAACTCGGCGGCCAGCGTCTGGAATTCTTCCTCGGTCGCCACCGGGATCGGCACGAAGCGAATCCCGATGTGCGCGAGGTTATTGGCAATTTCGAGGCTTTTTCTCAAATCAACGGGAGAGGCTCGGTTCATGCTGCACCGCCAACGTTTCGCAGCCAGATGCAGACGGCGCCATCTTCCGTTTCGTGAATTGAACCGACAAACCAACCATCACCGGCTGGTGTCTCTGGTTGCCACGATGAAATGTCATAGCCGTCAACATCGGGATCGACATCACCCTCATCGCGGTAAATCACTTTCCACTCTAGGCCGTTCTTCTCCAGCCATGCGTTGAACTCAATGCGCGAAATGGACTCGCGTCCATCGCAAAACTCATCGTAAAGCGGGTGAGTCCAGTAACCGTATTGGTCGCGTTCGACGGGTAGGGCTTTAATTTCTGTTGTCATGATTAACTCCGTGGTTAGCAAATTCACCGTGATATTGTTCTCTGTAAACTCTCAGGCTTTCTTCTGCCTCCTCTACGGAGTCAAACCAGCCTATAACAACCCTTTTACCGCCAACCTGACAGCGAGCTCTCCAGCTTTGCATTTTCTTATCCCACCCAACCCCCTTTACCCCTGAAATGCTGTCCTTTCTGACATACTGATTCATCATGTTCTGTGAACGAGAGGCGAGCCTAAGATTTGATATTCTGTTATCCGATCTGTTGTTGTTTACATGGTCAATTTGTTCTTCCGGCATAGAGCCATGAACATATAGCCACGCCAGTCTGTGAGCTGAATATTTAACCCTATCTACCTTTATGTAGGCATAGCCTGTGTAATCTACAAACCCAGCAACATCACCTGGATGCATGCAATAGGCGGTAGGGTTTAGCCAATAAAAAACCCCTGTTAAGGGGTCGTATCGAAGCACTTCTTTTAGCCTGTTTTGCGTAAGGGTCATTGCTCAACTCCAAACCTTTTGTTCAGGCGGCCAGTTTTGACGACGAACTCCAGGAGGCTAACTCCCAGAGCTTCAATTTTCTTGTGATGCTTGTTGATGATGGGAGGCACCGTTTCGTTCCAGTTAGGCTTTGGCTTCTTGCGCATGGCCTGCTGGATTTCCTCGGTGCACCGGCGGAAGGCGGCGCGGACGGCGTTTTCATTTGCTGGCGTCATGCGGCCTCCCGTTTGTTTTTGAGATGAGGGGCATTCGAAAGAAAAACTGCTTTCGCAAAGCCCAGAGGAGTTGCGCTTCGAATGTTGGCACGCTCGTCACTGGGAGGGCATTCGTGAATGCGGTTGTCCGGATACCAGTCAGTCACCAATCCGGCGAAAGATGTACCTGAGATGGCATCGGTCGCCTTTTTCTTCGGCACCATACGCCCGCAGGCCAGCTTAACGGCGTCTATAGCCGCTTCTACCATGGGGTGCATATTCTCTGCCGGCGACTTGAAGCCGTTACCTGTCCAGAGGCAGGTCTGTTTCGTGTAGTTGTCATCCTCGCACAGCCCAGTGAACTGGTACGGATGGAACGTGTAATCTGCCGAACCGAAGATGCTACTGAACACGCTAACCGGGTTTTCGAATGCCCACGGGCAACCGGCAGCCATTCCTACCATGCGGCATTGCTCAGCAACCAGCGCAGCTTTAGCCTGAAAATGTGGGTCTTTGGCTCGTTTTGATTCGAACCAGCGGGATCCTGATACTGCAACGTCAGTGCAAGGAGGAAAGCCGATAACCATAACCACGTTCTCGGTACGAATGATCTGGGACAGCCGCGGCATAGCCTCAATTATGGTTGCCGATATGCGTTCAATCGGACCGTTAATCGAAGTATCTGGATGCTGCGGGTCAACCAACACCGCACGGTAGCCGGTTTCAACCCATGGCACAGACATGACGCCAGTGATATCGCACAGGCAGATAATGGTACCTTTGCTCATGCGGCCTCCTGCCTTTCCCGATATTCCTCAGCGAGCCGCTGCGCCTTTAATGGATTGCTGACTACTTCACCCCATGGCATTAGCCAGCCGTTACCAATGAAGGGAAGGCACAGTGTGCCAACCCTGATGTCGTCGTGAGCGTGAGTCATAGGATGGACTCCATTTCGTCGATGTAGAGGCCCTGAGCAAT
>NZ_LNII01000004.1:0-14368 GCF_001463365.1 Enterobacter sp. 50793107
GTCATGATATTAATATAATGATTTTTTTAGTTTCTAAAGTTATTACGTTAGTTAAAAAACTATTTAATCCCTGCGATAACACAAATAACACATTGGTGTTAGTGATTGTAATTTAGCCATTCACAATAATTTAAAATTCGTTAAATAATGAATGGTAAAACCATTTCTCCAAAAACCAATCAAACCCATAAAAATCAATCAGATAAAAATTATCAAAACTCGGCATTGTTACAAAAATGATAAATTTAACTCATAATATACGTAATACCCACATACGCCAGAGTGGTTATTAATAAAAGCATAAAAATACCGCTGCAATTCCCTTTTTTTGATCGCGATCAATAGTTATGGCATCCAAAAGCGCAATATAAAAACATCATCAATTTTTAATTTAGCGCAAACCAAAATGCGTTAAATCGCTATTACTGAAAATAAAAATCAGCACCTTTAATAACTAAAAAAAGCAAAGAAACTTAAGAAAGCAATTTTGTTTTTCAGTGCGACCGAATTTTTGACAACTTAAGACGTGAAACTATGAATACAAAAACTGCTGTAACGCCCCCTGTGGCGAACCAGGCATCAAATGGGAAAGCAAAACGACTGCTGATGATGGCATTGCCCGTCATCGTCGCCGTCCTGCTGCTGTTTGTTCCGGTACCAGAAGGACTGCCGCCTTATGCGTGGCACTACTTCGCGATCTTTGTCGGCGTGATCGTCGGCTTAATCTTCGAACCGCTGCCGGGCGCGGTGATCGGTCTGACTGGCGTGGTGGCGATTGCGCTGTGCAGCCAGTGGGTGCTGTTCAGCCCTGAACAGCTGGCCGACCCGAAATTCAAGCTGGCGGGTGCCTCCTTTAAGTGGGCCGTGAGCGGGTTTGGTAACTCGACTGTGTGGCTGATCTTCGGTGCCTTCATGTTCGCCGCTGGCTATGATAAAACCCGCTTCGGCCGCCGTCTGGCGCTGATTCTGGTGAAATATCTCGGCCGTCGCAGCCTGACGCTCGGTTATGCCATCACCTTCGCGGACCTGCTGCTGGCACCGTTTACGCCGTCCAACACCGCACGTAGCGGCGGGACCATCTACCCGATCATCGCTAACCTGCCGCCGCTGTATGGCTCAAAACCAAACGACCCAAGCGCGCGTAAAATTGGTTCGTACCTGATGTGGGTGGCGATCACCGCGGCCTGTATCACCAGCTCGATGTTCCTCTCCGCCCTTGCGCCGAACCTGCTGGCACTGGCGCTGGTGAAAAGCACGGTAGGGATTGATATATCCTGGGGTACCTGGTTCCTCGCCTTCCTGCCGCTGGGCATCCTGCTGATTCTGACCATGCCGCTGCTGGCCTATTGGTTCTACCCACCAGAAGTCAAAGTGAATAATGAAGTACCGCTGTGGGCAACCCGTGAACTGGAAAAACTGGGCAAACTGTCCCGCAATGAAATTCTGCTGCTGGTGTTCGTGTGCTGTGCGCTGCTGATGTGGATCTTCGCCGCCGCGTGGATTGAACCAGCCATGGCTGCCCTGCTGATTGTGGGTCTGATGCTGTGGACCGGCGTGCTGGAGTGGAACGATATCACCGGCAATAAAGCCGCGTGGAATACCTTCGTCTGGTTCGCCACCCTGGTCGCGCTGGCGGACGGCCTCTCCTCTACCGGCTTTATCAGCTGGCTGGGTAAAGAAGGCGGTCTGTTAATGAGCGGTATCTCGCCGGGCGTTGCCACCATCGTGCTGCTGCTGGCGTTCTACCTGCTGCACTACCTGTTTGCCAGCACCACCGCGCACACCACCGCGCTGCTGCCGGCGATGCTGACCATCGCCTCCACCATTCCGGGCATGAATATGGAAGTCTTCGTCCTGCTGATGGTGACCTCGCTGGGTGTGATGGGGATCATCACCCCGTACGGTACCGGCCCAAGCCCGATTTACTACGGTAGTGGCTACCTGCCAACCAAAGACTACTGGCGCCTGGGCACTATCTTCGGTGCCATCTTCCTGGCGGCCCTGCTGCTGATTGGTTATCCGTGGATGTCCATGATGTTCTGATTCCTGACCGCCGGACTTCTCCTCCGGCGGTTTTATTTTTCTGGAGCAAGCTATGTCAAACAAACCGTTTTTTTATCAAAACCCCTTCCCACTCGCGCACGACGACACCGAATACTATCTGCTGACCAAAGAGCACGTCTCCGTTGCTGAGTTCGACGGTCAGGAAGTCCTGAAAGTCGAGCCAGAAGCGCTGACGCTGCTGGCGCAGCAGGCGTTCCACGATGCTGCGTTTATGCTGCGTCCTTCCCATCAGAAGCAGGTCGCCGCCATTCTTAACGACCCGGAAGCGAGCCAGAACGATAAGTACGTTGCCCTGCAGTTCCTGCGTAACTCTGAAATCGCCGCTAAAGGCGTGCTGCCAACCTGCCAGGATACCGGCACAGCGATCATCATGGGTAAAAAAGGCCAGCGCGTCTGGACCGGCGGTGGCGATGAAGCCGCGCTGAGTCAGGGGGTGTACAACACCTACATCGAAGACAACCTGCGCTACTCCCAGAACGCGGCCCTGGATATGTATAAAGAGCTGAACACCGGCACCAACCTGCCTGCGCAGATCGACCTCTACAGCGTCGACGGCGACGAGTACAAATTCCTCTGCATGGCGAAAGGCGGCGGTTCAGCCAACAAAACCTACCTCTATCAGGAAACCAAAGCGCTGATCACCCCGGCGAAGCTGAAAAACTATCTGGTGGAGAAAATGCGCACCCTGGGTACCGCGGCCTGTCCGCCTTACCATATTGCCTTCGTGATTGGCGGAACCTCCGCGGAAGCGACGCTGAAAACGGTGAAGCTGGCCTCCACCCGCTACTACGACACCCTGCCTACCGAGGGGAACGAGCACGGCCAGGCGTTCCGCGATGTTCAGCTCGAACAGGAACTGCTCCAGGAAGCGCAGAACCTGGGTCTGGGTGCGCAGTTTGGTGGTAAATACTTCGCTCACGATATCCGCGTGATCCGCCTGCCGCGCCACGGTGCCTCCTGCCCAATCGGCATGGGTGTCTCCTGCTCCGCAGACCGTAACATCAAAGCGAAAATCAACCGCGACGGGATCTGGATTGAAAAACTGGAACACAACCCGGGTCAGTACATTCCAGAATCGCTGCGCCAGCAGGGCGAAGGCGACGTGGTCAGCATCAACCTCAACAAGCCGATGAACGAGATCCTGGCGCAGCTTTCCGCGCACCCGGTCTCTACCCGCCTGTCGCTGAACGGCACCATCATCGTGGCGCGTGATATCGCCCACGCGAAGCTGAAAGAGCTGCTCGACAACGGCGAGGAACTGCCGCAGTACGTTAAAGACCATCCGATTTACTACGCGGGCCCGGCCAAAACACCGGAAGGTTATGCCTCCGGCTCCCTCGGCCCAACCACTGCGGGCCGCATGGACTCGTATGTGGATTTACTGCAGTCCCACGGCGCGAGCATGATCATGCTGGCCAAAGGCAACCGCAGCCAGCAGGTGACGGATGCCTGCCACAAACACGGCGGCTTCTACCTGGGCAGCATCGGCGGCCCGGCGGCGGTACTGGCGCAAAACAGCATCAAGAGCCTGGAGTGTGTGGCGTATCCGGAACTGGGAATGGAAGCCATCTGGAAAATTGAAGTGGAGAACTTCCCGGCGTTTATCCTGGTGGATGACAAAGGTAACGACTTCTTCCAGCAGATCCAGAACAAACAGTGCCAGGGATGTTCACAGCGCTGAGCGTTTCCATAGTGCCGGCAGCCGCGACAACGTTTGATTGATCCTCTCACGCTTGTCGCTGCCCGGCTTCCAGATAGTGACCATCGTCTGACTTATCCCCTGGCTGCCCACTTCGGTGGGCAGCCTTTTTACGTTTTTCCACTGCGTCGCATGAAGATGGGTCGGCAAAAAGCCCCAGCCACAGCCCTGTTCCAGCAGGCCGCGCAGCATCTCAATTTCATTAGTGAAAAGGGTATGCCCGGCAATTTGCAGACGACGGGCAACCGGTTCATCTGACGCGGCATGCATAACCACCTGCGGAACCAGAGAGAGATCGAGCAGCGAAACCGGCGTGGCAACCTTCGCAAAAAGCGCGTCTGCGGCGTAAAAATCCATGTCGATGGCTCCCAGAGCCCGCCACTCCATCTCATTACCCACGCTGCGGTTGCGCGCCTGGCAGATACCTAAATCCGCCTCTCCGCTCGCCAGCAGGGCTTCGGCCTCGTCACGCGACGCGCTGGTCAGGCTCAGGCGTATTTTTTGTGCCGCCATCTCTGCAATCAGCGCCTGCAGAAAAGCCCGGGGAGTGAACGGATCGTAAACAAGAGCAATGTCCTGCGTCACGCTGTCCGGCACCGCTCTGGCAAAGGCCTCAAAGGCTTTCACCTGACGCATCAGCAGGTGCGCCTGTCGCTGAAGCTGTTCCCCTTCAGGCGTTAGCCGCACGCTGCGTCCCTCGCGCAGGAACAGGGCATAACCCAGCCCGTCCTCAAGAAAATCGATCAGATCGCGCAGGGTCGTACGGTCTTTACCGAGCTTAATGGCCGCCTTCATCAGGCTGCCGTGCTCTGCCACCGCGGTAAACGCCTCCAGCTGGGCAAATGAATAGACCATCGCCTGCTCTCCCTTCATTCCGTTTTTCGGGGGAATTTCCCCCATAACCCGTTTTTTATTATAGGGCGCGGCTTCTTAAACTGAAGTCCTTCCTGAACCAAACGAGATAAACATGAAAAACAAAACGTTAAACCGCAGCCTGCTCGCCGCACTGGTGGTCAGCAGCCTCTTATCCCCTGCCGTTATGGCTGCCTGTCATGGCACCGACCTCAACCAGTGTCCTGCACCGTTTGACGCAACCCTTCCCGACACGCACAGCATGCTCACCTGGAGTCAGGCGGATCGCGTGGTGGGCTTTCGTAACGACTATCGCAACTACGCGGGCGATGTTTTCCGCCACGGAAAGGCCACACCGCTGCTGGCAGCAGAGAAACCGCTTACCGACGCCCGGTATCAGGTTAATGGCAAGACCTATACCCTCCAGGATTACGTGAAGCGCCAGAACGTCAGCGGCATGCTGGTGCTGAAGGACGGCAAAATTGCATGGAAATATCTGGGTGAAGGCAATACCGATTCCACGCTCTGGACATCACGTTCGGTGGGGAAATCCGTGGTCTCTGCGCTGGTCGGGGTCGCCCTTAAAGAGGGCAAAATCCACTCCCTTGACGATCTTATCACCCGCTACGAACCCGATTTAAAAGGCACGGCGTGGGATGGCGTGACGCTGAGACAGCTGATCACTCACACCTCTGGCGTGGCGTGGAACGAAGACTACACCAACCCACAGTCTGATTTCGCACAGCTTACCGAATGCGAAGCGAAGCCGGGCACCTACAACTGCGTGCGTAAGCTGGTGAAGGGATTACGTCGGGAACACCCGGCCGGAGAGAACTGGTCCTATTCATCGGGCGGCGCGTGGCTGCTGGGTGACGTGCTGGAGCGCGCCACCGGTATGACGCTGGCGGCGTACCTGGAGAAAAGCATCTGGCAGCCGTACGGGATGGCGAACGACGGCGTGTGGCATGCCTATCGTAAAGGTGAGCACGATGTCGGCGCGCACGGCTTTAACGCCACGCTGGAAGACTGGGGCCGCTTCGGCGAATTTATCCTGCATAACGGTACGCTCCCTTCGGGCAAACAGATCCTGCCTGACGGCTGGGTAAAAGAGTCGTCAGACTGGACGCAGGCGAAAGGTTCCGTCTCAGACGCGCATCCGAAAGGGTTGTACGGCTATCAGTGGTGGAATAACGAGGTGCCCGCCACGGCAAAAGACGTTAAGCCCGCGCCAGAGGATTCCCTGAAAGATTCACTCTGGGCGCTGGGGATTTTTGGCCAGATGATTATGGTGAATCAAAAGGAAAACCTGGTGATCGTCCAGTGGTCCACCTGGCCGCAGGCGGAGCCGTCTTTCAGCGCCCAGCCGCTGGAAGCGTCGCTGATGTTTAGCGCGATTGCACAGGCGCTGCGCTGAATAGAGCGCTCTGCCAGTTTTGCCCAGCGGCGCTACGCTTGCACGGGCCTACAAAATTCACAGGTCGGGTAAGCGAAGCGCCACCCGACAAGAGCAGCGGCTACTCTGCCCTTCTGCGCGATATCACAAAATAGCGATATCAGCCACTTAGCTAATTATGGTGAATGAAAAATCAATGAATTGTTAAGTTATTGTTAGGTATGTAAATCCCGGTCAACGTCCTGTCATTGATGTGCAGCACGCATCAGTTCATGCGTGATTTGCGCTTATTAATTTCCGTTTAATGCGCCAGTTTTCAGAAACAGACGGACAACACGTCAATAAAAAACTGGAGACGACCATGATTTCCTCAACCCCACCTGCAACCGTTCGCGCAAGAGCGGGCGCGATACTTCGCGTCACCTCGGGCAATTTCCTTGAGCAATTCGACTTCTTCCTGTTCGGGTTCTATGCCACCTACATCGCGCATACCTTCTTCCCGGCGAGCAGTGAGTTTGCGTCACTGATGATGACCTTCGCCGTCTTTGGCGCAGGCTTCTTAATGCGCCCCATTGGCGCGATTGTCCTCGGGGCTTACATCGACAAGGTGGGTCGCCGTAAAGGGTTAATCACCACCCTGTCGATAATGGCGGCCGGCACCTTCCTGATTGTGCTGATCCCCTCTTATGAGAGCATCGGCCTGTGGGCGCCACTGCTGGTGCTGGCTGGACGCTTGCTGCAGGGCTTTTCCGCCGGGGCGGAGCTTGGCGGCGTGTCGGTCTACCTGGCTGAAATTGCCACGCCGGGTCGCAAAGGCTTCTTTACCAGCTGGCAGTCCGGCAGTCAGCAGGTGGCGATTATGGTGGCCGCCGCAATGGGCTTTGCGCTGAACGCGATGCTGGAAGAGAGCGCCATTCGTGAATGGGGCTGGCGGATCCCGTTCCTGTTCGGCTGCCTGATTGTGCCGTTTATCTTCTTCCTGCGCCGCAAGCTGGAAGAGACCGAAGAGTTTCGCACCCGCCGTCACACGCTGGCGATGCGTCAGGTCTTTACCACCCTACTGGCGAACTGGCCGGTTGTAGTCGCGGGCATGCTGATGGTCGCCATGACCACCACCGCGTTCTACCTGATCACCGTCTATGCGCCTACCTTCGGCAAAAAAGTGTTAATGCTCAGCGCCTCCGACAGCCTGCTGGTGACGCTGCTGGTGGCCATCTCCAACTTTATCTGGCTGCCGGTGGGCGGAGCCCTGTCGGACCGCTTCGGCCGTAAACCGGTGCTGGTTGCCATGACGCTGCTGGCGCTGGCAACCAGCTATCCGGCCCTGACGCTGCTGGCGCAGGCACCGAGCTTCTCCATGATGCTGAGCGTATTGCTGTGGCTCTCCTTCCTCTATGGCCTCTATAACGGCGCGATGATCCCGGCGCTGACGGAGATCATGCCGGTTGAAGTGCGTGTTGCCGGTTTCTCACTGGCGTATAGCCTTGCTACCGCGATCTTCGGCGGGTTTACACCGGTCATTTCAACGGCCCTGATTGAGTACACCGGCGATAAAGCCTCCCCGGGCTACTGGATGAGCTTCGCGGCGATCTGCGCGTTGCTGGCAACGCTTTATCTCTACCGTCGCAGCGCGATGCGTCTGCAAGTACAGAGAGGATAATATGCGCATATTTGTACGTTCAGGTCTGACCGGGCTGGTAATACTGGCGACCAGCGCAGGCGCGCTGGCCCAGGAGGTGACGGTCATGATTTCAGGCGGTTTTAAGGCCGCGCTGGAAAAACTCGCCCCCCAGTATGAAGCCCGGACGGGCGACCATATCGTGCTGATCCCGGGGCCGTCGATGGGACAGACGCCGCAGGCGATCCCCAACCGACTGGCGCGCGGTGAAAAAGCAGACGTGGTGATTATGGTGGGTGATGCGCTGGCGCACCTGGCGAATGACCGGATGGTCAAAGAAGGTTCGCGCGTTGAGCTGGCGGATTCGCCCATCGGCGTGGTGGTGAAAGCCGGCTCGCCGGTACCGGATATCGCGACCGATAGCGCGCTAAAACAGACCCTGCTTAAGGCCAGCGCCATCGCCTATTCCGACAGCGCCAGCGGCCGGTATGTGCAAACAGAGCTCTTCAAAAAGCTGGGGATTGAAGCACAGGTAGAGGGCAAAGCGCATAAGGTGGAGCGCATCCCGGTCGCCTCTGAGGTGGCAAAAGGGAAATACGCCGTAGGTTTCCAGCAGGTCAGCGAGCTGTTACCCGTGCCGGGTGTGACCTTTGTCGGCAAACTGCCGGATAACCTGCAGTACATCACCCGTTTTGCCGGCGCGGTCACCGCTCACGCGGAGCATCCTTCCGAAGGTAAGGCGCTGCTTGATTACCTCGCATCAGCAAACGCGCAAGAGACCATCACCGCCACCGGGATGATCCCCGTCACTCCGCCGCGCGATAACGTGCAGTAATGAGTGTTTCCAGCTCAGCGGCAATCCACGACTGAATACGCCCGCTGCGCCGGATCAGCCCGACAGTGCGTTTGACCTCGGGCTCGGTCAGCGGAATATGTGTCAGGAAGGAGTGCTCAGAGTGTGGCATTGACATGGCGGGGACGGCAGCAATACCAATCCCCGCCTCCACCATTCCCAGCATCGTGGTGACGTGGCGCGTCTCGCAGATCCCCGGGCGCTCCGGCTTAATATGGCCGAGCATCTGATCGAGCAGATTCCGGTTGCCCGATGTAATGTCCAGGCTGATGTAATCCTGCTGATAAAACGCCTGCCAGGTCAGACTTTTGCGTCCCGCCAGCGGATGATCGCGACGACACGCGGCGACATACACATCCTCCACCAGCGGAATAAAGGTGAGATCTGGCTGCAGGCTCCTCGCAAAACAGATACCAAAATCCGCCTGCCCGCTGGCC
Source organism: Enterobacter sp. 50793107 (assembly GCF_001463365.1). NCBI lineage: Bacteria > Pseudomonadati > Pseudomonadota > Gammaproteobacteria > Enterobacterales > Enterobacteriaceae > Enterobacter > Enterobacter sp. 50793107. Next base: position 8,917 of record NZ_LNII01000004.1, read on the forward strand.
ACCGCGTCAATGACATTGCCCGCGCTGCTGTCGATAAGCTTGATGCGCACGCGCGGATAGCGGCGATGAAACTGGCGGATCACCTCCGGCATAAAATGGCAGGCCGCCGAAGGCACGGTGGCAACGGTAATTAGCCCGGTGCGCTCCTCGCTCACCTTGTCGATATCTGCCAGCATCGTTTCCACATTTTCCAGAAGCTGCCCGCAGCGGTCGGCAAAGGTCTGCCCGAAGAGCGTCAGCGTCACGCGCCGGGTGGTTCTGTCGAACAGTTTCGCGCCGACGGCGGTCTCCAGCTTTTCAATGCGGCGGCTTAAGGCGGACTGGGAGAGGCAGATAGATTCCGCGGCAATACGGAAGTTACCGTACTCCACCAGCGCTCGGAAGGCATAAAGATCGTTGAGGTCGAAATTGACGGGCATAGATTCTGGCAATCCTTAGCGCTTTCTGGAAACTCGAATATTCATAATAGCGACTTATGAATCAGCGGCAACCTCCACCGCTGATGCGTATCCAGAAAGCGCGATGCGCCTTAGTGGGAGTCGATATATGACTCGGTCACCGAATCCACCAGCGCCATCTCTTCACGGCTCAGCAGCATCTCAATATTCACCAGAATAATCATTCGACTGTCGAGCACGCCCAGCCCAAGCAGGTAGCGGCCAGAGAGCACCGAGGCCACGTCCGGGGTCGGCTTGATGTTATCCACATCTATCGACAGCACGTCCGCCACGCCGTCAACCACGATACCCACCACGCGATCGTTCAGATTGAGCACGATGACCACCGTTTTGTCGTCCTGTGACGGATCGGGCAGATCAAAGCGTACGCGCAGATCGACAATCGGCACAATCACGCCGCGCAGGTTGGTTACGCCGGTAATAAAGTTCGGCGCGTTCGGAATGCGCGTGAGGCGATCGCAGCCACGGATCTCCTGCACTTTAAGAATATCAATGCCGTACTCTTCATCGCCCAGGCGGAATACGAGGTACTCCTGGGCGATGGCGTCGGTTGCGGCGGGTTTACTGGCGGTTGCTACAGTCATGCATTTACCCCCTCCCTCTGGGGTTGTGGAGGGTTGAGCGTTGAAAGCTCAACCACATCAAGGATCAGCGCCACGCTGCCATCACCGAGGATGGTCGCTGCAGAGACGCCAGGCACTTTGCGATAGTTATGTTCAAGGTTCTTAACCACAACCTGCTGCTGGCCGATAAGCTGATCGACCCACAGCGCATAGCGGCAGCCCGCGCTTTGCACAATAACCACAATGCCGTCATCGGCAGGCGCTTCGCCCGCCACCGAGAGACGCTGGCGTAGCAGCACCAGCGGCAGATATTCGCCGCGCACCTGTAAAAGGCGCTCTTCGCCGACAAAGCGGCACAGCATGTCGTCGGTCGGCCGCAGCGACTCCATCACCGCGCCCAGCGGCAGGACGTAAATCTCGTCCGCCACCTTCACCAGCATGCCGTCGAGGATCGCCAGCGTCAGCGGCAGAATAATGCGAATGGTGGTCCCGGCCCCCGGCGTCGAGAGCACGTCCACGTGGCCGCCCATCGCCAGGATGTTGCGTCGCACCACGTCCATGCCGACGCCACGCCCGGAGACATCCGTCACGCTCTCGGCGGTAGAGAAACCGGCGGCGAAGATCAGCATCCATACGTCGTCATCACTCATGGTGTCGCTGATGGTCATCCCCTGAGAGCGGGCTTTGGCGAGAATTTTCTCCCGGTTCAGCCCCGCACCGTCGTCGCTAACCTCAATCACGATATTGCCGCCGTGGTGTTCGGCTGAAAGCGTCAGGTTCCCGGTCACCGGTTTGCCTTTTGCGGCGCGCACCTCTTTCTCTTCAATGCCATGGTCGAGGCTGTTACGCACCAGGTGGGTAAGCGGGTCGATAATGCGCTCAATCAGGCTCTTATCCAGCTCGGCGGAGCCGCCTTTCAGGGTCAGTTCCACCTCTTTATTCAGGCGAGCGCCCAGGTCGTGCACCAGACGCGGAAAGCGGCTAAAGACGTAGTCCATCGGCATCATACGGATGGACATCACCGACTCCTGCAGCTCGCGGGTGTTGCGCTCCATCTGCGCCACGCAGCCGGAAAGCAGATCGTAGCTGGCCGGATCGAGGGTTTTCGACAGCTGGGAGAGCATTGCCTGGGTGATAATCAGCTCCCCGACCTGGTTGATGATCTGGTCGACTTTACTCACCGCCACGCGAATGCTGCCCGACTCCTGACTGGCTGCGCGTGGTGCGGGTGGCGCTTTTTTGACAACGGTCTCTGGCACCGCAACCGGCGTTTGTACCGGCGGTGTGGCTTGTGCAGAACGGACCTCGATCTGCTGGCTGTCGAGCACAAAGCAGAGCACGGCGGTGATATCCTCCGCCGAGGCAGTGGTCTGTAGCGTGACCGTCATGCTGTCTGACGTCGCCTCAACGTCTGTCACCTCGCCCATGTTGGTCAGCTCGTCGCGCAGCGTCGTCTGCTCGCGCGCCCCGACGTCACGCAGGGTCACCACCAGTGTGGTTTCCGTTTCCTGCATCGTACTGGCCGACGCTGGCGCGGGTTCGGCTGGCATCACAGGCTGCTGGCCTTCAAGGGCAATCTCCCTCAGGGCTTCACAGATATAGCGATAACGGGCTTCATCAGGCTCCTGCGAAGACTGATAGGCTTCCAGCTGCGCTTGCATAATGTCCTTACATTCCAGAAAAAGGTTGATGATTGAGCGACTGAGCGTTCTCTCCCCTGCCCGCGCCTGGTCAAGGAGGTTCTCCAGCAGGTGGGTCGTCTCCTGTAATGCGGTAAAGCCAAAGGTGGCCGCGCCCCCTTTCAGCGAGTGTGCCGCACGAAAGATGGCGTTCAGTTGCTCCTGGTCCGGTGCTTCTATGTCAAGCTGCAGCAAAAGCTGCTCCATCTCAGTCAGCAGTTCTTCCGCCTCGGTAAAGAAGATCTGCGAAAAATCATTCATGTCCATCGGTATAGCCCTGCACATTTTGCAGATTGATATCGCTCAGCACGCTATCTGCACGCTGAGCCTGCGTATCTTCCAGACGGATCTCCTGCTCTTTCGAGCGGCTGAGCACCAGGATGCTGATGCGGCGGTTCACCGCACTGTCCGGGGATGTGTTCTCCAGCGGCATTCGGCTGGCGGTGCCAATCACGCGTAAGAAGCGTTCATCGTTAAGGCCGCCCCGGACCAACACCCGGCGGGCGGCATTTGCGCGCCCGGCGGATAGCTCCCAGTTGCTGTATCCGCCGTCGCCACCGGCATACGGCAGCGAATCGGTGTGCCCCGTCAGGCTCAACGCGTTTGGCAACTCCTGCAGCAGCGGCACCAGCGCCTGCAGAATGCCGTTCATGTAGGATTCCGGCAGTTCGCTGCCGACGCGGAACATCGGGCGGTCCTGCGAGTCGGTGATCTGGATCAGCAGACCGTCGTTGGTGAGGTTGAGCAGAATGTTGGATTTAAAGTTATTCAGCCGCGGATCGGTTTCGATCATCTTCTGCAGCTTCTCTTTCGCCTGCTTCAGGCTTTCGAAGCGCTTGTGCTTATCGATACTGGCAATTTGTCCTTTAAACACCTCACCCTGCCGCTTGAGAATGTCATCCCCTCCCCCGGGAATGACGCTGTCGCTCAGGCTGGTTTTATCGCCGTTGGCCATCGAGGGCTTCAGCGGCATACGGAAGTAATCGGCAATGAGCTCCCTTTCCATGTCCGTGGACTGCGACAGCAGCCACATCACCAGAAAGAACGCCATCATCGCGGTCATAAAATCGGCATAGGCAATCTTCCATGTCCCACCGTGGTGGGCATGTTTCTTTTTCTTACGCTTACGTGAAATGATGACAGGCGTGACGTTCTTCATGCGGCGCCGTCCGAGGTTTTGGTTTTCAGCGTGGCGTTAGATTTGACTTCACGCACGTGCTCTTCAAGCTCTTCAAACGACGGGCGTTCGCTGGTAAAGATGGTTTTACGACCAAACTCAACCGCAATCTGCGGGGCATAACCATTCAGGCTGGAGAGCAGCGTTACCTTAATGCACTGCAAAATTTTGACCTGGTCAGAACTCTTCTGGCGCAGCAATGTCGCCAGCGGTAAGACAAAACCATAAGCGATAAGGATCCCGAGGAAGGTGCCCACCAGCGCGTGGCCAATCAGCATACCCAGCTCCGCCGCCGGGCGATCCGCCGACCCCAGCGCGTTAACCACCCCCATTACCGCCGCTACAATACCGAATGCCGGAAACGCATCGCCAACCGTGTTCAGGCTGTGGGCGGGCACTTCCAGCTCTTCTTCACAGGTTTCGATCTCCTCGTCCATCAGGGCTTCGATTTCATGGGAATTCATGCTGCCGCCAATCATCAGACGGAAGTAGTCGAGGATAAAGTTGGCGAGCATTGGGTCGCTCATCAGGCGGGGATAGGCGCTGAAAATATCGCTGTTCTGCGGGTCTTCAATGTCCTTTTCCAGCGACATCAGCCCGTGAACGCGGCTCTGGGAGAGCAGCAGAAACATCAGCGCCATCAAATCCATATACACCGCTTTGTTGTAGCGCTTACCGACAAAGATTTTAACCAGCGCCTTCCCCGTCGACTTCAGGGATTTAATATTGTTGCCGACAATAAACGCCCCGACCCCGGCACCGCCGATAATCAGCAATTCCAGCGGCTGAAACAGCGCCATCAGGTTACCGCCGGACAGAAGAAAACCACCAAAAACGGTCAATATGACAACAAGATAGCCAACAATAACTAACACACTCTCTCCTTTTACTTTTTTTGACCGATGCCGGTTTTCCCGGCATCAGGTAAACGCCATCTTGCGCACAGCCGTCCGTCTGGGGTTACGCCGTCATGATTTCCGGCGCGGCAAACGAGCCCAGAAGCCCGGTATTGCTCACCTGGGATTTTTTAAGCGCGCGCGACGGCGGGCTGCACAAGCTGCAGGTAAATGGGTTTTTAATAAATTCGGTGGTGACGATAAAACCACCACCACACACGCTACAGGCTTTACGCGAAATAATGCCGCAGTCGATAAAGCGTAATAATGTCCAGGCTCGGGTCAGCCCCAGCACCGGCTTCTCATCAGAACAGGTACTGCACTGTTCCAGATAAAGACGATAGGTCTTCATCAGCATTTCAATGGAGCGGCCCTGCTCGGTCTTTTTCAAATAGAGGTAAATGTTGTAGAACATGGAAGAGTGAATATTCTGCTCCCACGACATAAACCAGTCTTCGGAAAAGAGCAGCATCCCTTTTGGCGGCGGACAGCCGCGCAACTCTTTATATAAACGAAGCAGGCGACGGCGGCTGAGTGATGTTTCCGATTCCAGAACCTGCATTCTCGCCCCGAGAGAAATTAACCCCATGGCGATATTTACTTCGTCAATTTCCTGCAGCAGACTCTTTTCACCACACATGATTATGCCTCCTCCGCGGTAATGGCATCTTCTTCGCTT
>NZ_LNII01000005.1:0-2854 GCF_001463365.1 Enterobacter sp. 50793107
GGCCAGGCCTCAGCATTTTATTATGGTGATCCCCTGGGCGAAATGCGCCTGGTAAGCAGAGTTTTTGAAATGTAAGGCCTTTGAATAAGACAAAAGGCTGCCTCATCGCTAACTTTGCAACAGTGCCAATGTGGGCGTCTGGTGTTGTAGAAGTTCAGATATCGGGCGATGCCAGCGCGTGCCTCGGACACAGTCTTGTAGGCATGGAGGTAGACTTCCTCGTATTTGATCGAACGCCAGAGCCGCTCGACGAAGACATTGTCTCGCCACGCACCCTTGCCATCCATCGAGATGGCAATCTGTGACCTCTTCAGCACGGCGGTGAAGTCGATGGAGGTGAACTGCGATCCCTGGTCGGTATTGAAGATTTCCGGCCTGCCATGACGGGCAAGTGCCTCCTCCACCGCCTCGATGCAGAAGGCTGCTTCCATCGTGATCGACAACCGCCATGACAAGACCTTCCGGCTGAACCAGTCCACGACGGCGCACAGATAGACAAATCCCCGCGCCATGGGGATGTAGGTCAGGTCCATTGCCCACACCTGATTGGGCCGGGTGACTGCCAGCTTTCGTATGTGCCCTGGCGCTGGTTTCGAGGTGTTCGGGCGGCGGTAGATCGCCTTGATGCCCATCTTCTTCATCAGCGTGGCGACGTGTCGCCGCCCGGTCTCCAGACCTTCTCCTCTCAAGAGCCCTTGCAACATCCGACTTCCGGCAAAGGGGTAGTCGAGATGCAATTCGTCAATCCGGCGCATAAGGGCCAGATCGCCGTCAGACACCGGACGAGGCAGATAGTAGACGCTGCCACGGCTGAAGCCGAGAAGCTTCGCCTGGCGCACGACGGATAGCTTGTGCTCGCGGTCGATCATTTCTTTCCGCCCAGCAATCCCGCCTTGCCGAGCGCACCGGATAAAAAATCGTTCTCCAGTGTCAGTTCGCCGATTTTCGCGTGCAGCGTTTTGACATCGATGGTCGGACCCGACGGCTCCGCTTTCGTTTCATCGCCGAACACACCTGTCGCCCCCTCAAGGAGCTGGTCTTTCCATTGCTTGATCTGGTTGGCGTGCACATCGAACTGCTGGGACAACTCCACCAGCGTCTGCTCACCTCGGATGGCGGCAAGTGCCACCTTCGCCTTGAAAGCCGGGCTATGGTTCCGGCGCGGTCGTCTCGTCATGGTCTCTCCTGTTCCCGGCATCTAAGCCGAAGTCAGGCAGAAACTCCACTTATCCCCGCTGTGCAGATTTCCCGAGCCAGCTCTAAGGCGATCAGGTGCGCTGATCGAGTCTGTCGAGCACCATCGCTGCAAGTTCATCGCTGGTGTGTGCACCACTATCGAGAACACGGGTTGTGGACGGAAGCCGTTCCCTTGCGGCCAAGCATCGGGCGACATTCGCTAATCGCCACTCTCGAATCTCCGCATTCCGATTCGGGTCAGGATGCATGGTCTGGTTCGAGATCCGGTGACGCAATAGGTCCTCGTTAAGCATCAGAAAGATGTGCAGCAGCTGATCGTCGATCTGCCTTAACCCGTCGAGTATCTCAGTCAGATAGTCCGGGTGCACGAGCGTCATTGGGATGATGATGTCCTGCGAGTAATTCCTGCGAATCTCGCTGACCGCAGCGATCGTAAGTCCCCTCCACAAGGGGAGATCCTGATAGTCTCCGCTCGCTGGTATGGGGACCGTTTCTTTCACCACGAACCCGATTTCCTCAGGGTCAAAGATCAGCGATTTCGGACGCCGATCGCGCAGCCGCTCAGCGAGAGTCGTCTTTCCGGCGCCGAAAGGTCCGTTGATCCAGATTATCATTGTCGACGGCCTCTAACCGGAAGGCTCGCAAGAGCGCTGGGCGGCTTCGTGTGCTGGCACGATCGGAGTGGCTCCGAAGTGCTTCTCAAGATAGGTGACGCCGAACGTCACGATGTCCTGCGCGTCGAACAGGTAGCACTGAGCAAAGCCCACGACACCTTCTCGATGGCGACCGAGCTTCACGTAAGCATTTGCTATAGTTTCGACCGCATCCGGCTTTCCTTCGATAGCAAAGCAATCGAGAATGCCGTTTGAATCGTATTCTGATGCCGTTTTCCAGGCGACTTCACCGTTTCTTCCAAGCATCGGCATCTCATACGTCACCCATCGTTTGTTGGGGATATCCGCAACCGCCTCGGCGTAGTGCAATGCGGTAACGGAGTTTAGCGGCGCACCCAACAGCAGGGCCTTCCCGCCAAGGCGGACGAACCGCTCGACGGGCGACCCTTCCCCCAAGGCGTGACCGAGTTCGTGAGGCTCCGTCAGCGTTTCAGCTAGCGGACCAACCGCGACCATCGATGCATCGGGGTGCGCGCTGCGCCGCGCGCCGGGGGCTTGAACCAGAAATTGATTCAGCAGGCCGAACCCACGGTAAGTCCCGGCCGTTGCGGGATCGAACGGCGGCCAGGTACGGCGGGCTTTGTCATCCAACCGAGCGCCATTCAGAGTCTCCTCGTAGGGTGATCGGTCCCACGACGCGTATCCCATCACAGTGCCAGTCGGCCCAACCGCGGAGCGTAACGCGGCAACGACCGTCTCCGCTCCTCCTTCGACCGGACCAATCGCTTTAAGTGAGGCATGCACCATCAACAGGTCACCGGTTTGGACTCCTAATTTTCGAATTGCCTCCGTTATTGCCTTCCGCGTATGCATCGCGATATCTCCTCTAAACTGCAAAACACTATACCTATCGAGAGGCACTGTTGCAAATAGTCGGTGGTGATAAACTTATCATCCCCTTTTGCTGATGGAGCTGCACATGAACCCATTCAAAGGCCGGCATTTTCAGCGTGACATCATTCTGTGGGCCGTACGCTGGTACG
>NZ_LNII01000006.1:0-360 GCF_001463365.1 Enterobacter sp. 50793107
CGGGGACAACCTCACTCATAAGCGGCAGTGAGCGACCATTACAGACCAGGCTTGCCCGCAGAAGATACCAGTTCCTGTCATGCCAGCCTGTCCAGTCGACAGCAATCACACAGAAGGGCATCAGGGAGGTGATGGTATGTGTGAGCAGGTGCTGAATACGGGGAATATCCCGGTGAAGGGCGGTATTACCCAGGGCACGGTCAACACGTTTAATTTTATTTTTGACGTGCGCTCTGCCGGGAAGAGTGCGACCAAGGCTGGTCAGGGTCAGATCCGCACCGTGCGTGAGGGCAACGGCCATGGAAACAAGGACATTAATCCGGAAGCTGTGAACGTCCGGTAAAGACGCGGAGAAAAATT
>NZ_LNII01000007.1:0-9725 GCF_001463365.1 Enterobacter sp. 50793107
CGGCGGAAGCTGACGTCCGGGGTCAGGTCTTTGTAATCCTTGCAGGCCAGCTCGCAGGTTTTGCACCCGGTGCAACGGCTGGAGTCAATAAAAAATCCATACTGGGTTGTCATCGGTTACTCCTTACACCTTCTCAACCTGAACAAGGTTTGTGTGGGACGGGTTGCCTTTCGCCAGCGGCGACGGGCGCTGCGTGGTCAGTACGTTAATACTGCCAGCCTGGTCGATGCGGTTTGCATCCGGGCTGTACCACGCGCCTTCCCCCAGCGCGACAACGCCAGGCATCATGCGCGGCGTCACTTTGGCTTCAATATGCACCTCGCCGCGACCGTTAAAGATACGCACACGATCGCCATTACTGATGCCTCGTGCTTTCGCATCCATCGGGTTAATCCACATCTCCTGGCGGCAGGCGGCTTTCAGCACATCAACGTTGCCGTAGGTGGAGTGAACGCGCGCTTTGTAGTGGAATCCGGTCAGTTGCAGCGGGAATTTTGCGGTCAGCGGATCGTTATAGTTTTCAAACCCGGGCGTGTAGATCGGCAGGGGATCGATAACATCCCCTTCCGGCAATTCCCAGGTTGCGGCAATGTTTGCCAGCTCTTCGGAGTAAATCTCGATTTTGCCCGATGGCGTGGTCAGCGGATTCGCCTGTGGATCGTCGCGGAAGGCTTTGTACGCCACGTGGTGCCCTTGCGGATCGCGCTGTTTATAGATGCCCTGCTTGCGGAAGGTATCGAAATCCGGCAGGTCAGGGATCGCTTTACGGGAAAGTTCATGCAGATGACGCATCCACTCTTCCTGAGTGCGGCCTTCTGTGAACTGTTGTTCGACACCAAGACGTTTCGCCAGCTCAGAGGTCATCTCATAGATGGTTTTGCACTCGAAACGCGGTTTGATGGCCTGGTCGGTGAAGATCACGTAGGACATGTTGCCGCAGGAGGCATCCAGCGCGAAATCCATCTGCTCCGAGGCGGTGCAATCCGGCAGCAGAATATCCGCATATTTCGCCGATGAGGTCATGTGGCAGTCGATCACCACAATCATCTCGCACTTCTTGTCATCCTGCAGGATTTCGTGGGTGCGGTTGATCTCCGAGTGCTGGTTAATAAGGCAGTTACCGGCGTAGTTCCAGATCATCTTGATCGGCACATCCAGCTTGTCTTTGCCCCGTACGCCATCGCGCAGGGCGGTCATCTCCGGCCCGCGCTCAATGGCGTCGGTCCACATAAACATGGAGATACTGGTCTGAACCGGGTTTTCCAGGGTTGGCATCCGTTCAAACGGCAGCGAATAGGAACCTTCGCGCGCGCCACTATTCCCACCATTAATACCCACGTTACCGCTCAGAATGGAGAGCATCGAAATAGCGCGGGTGGCGATTTCGCCATTCGCGTGACGCTGTGGCCCCCAGCCCTGGCTGATGTAGGCCGGTTTCGCTGAACCGATTTCACGCGCCAGCTGGACAATACGTTCCGCCGGTATCCCGGTGATTTTTGATGCCCACTCCGGGGTCTTCGCCACGCCGTCACTGCCCTGACCCAGAATATACGCCTTGTAATGCCCGTTGGCAGGGGCACTGGCGGGCAGGGTTTTCTCGTCATATCCGACGCAGTATTTATCGAGGAATGGCTGATCGACAAGGTCCTCGGTGATCATGACCCACGCCAGCGCACTGACCAGCGCCGCATCGGTACCCGGGCGAATAGGGATCCACTCATCTTCCCGGCCTGCCCCCGTATCGGTATAACGCGGATCGATGATGATCATCCGGGCGTTAGATTTGGCGCGAGCCTGCTCAAGGTAATAGGTTACCCCACCGCCGCTCATGCGCGTTTCACCGGGGTTGTTACCGAAAAGCACCACCAGTTTGCTGTTTTCGATATCGGACGGGCTGTTACCGTCTGCCCAGCCACCGTAGGTGTAGTTCAGGCCGGCAGCAATCTGTGCAGAAGAGTAGTCACCGTAGTGATTGAGATAACCGCCGCAGCAGTTCATCAAGCGCGCCACCAGCGTTTTGCCCGGTGGCCAGGAGCGGGTCAGCGTTCCCCCGAGCGTTCCGGTGCCATAGTTCAGGTAGATGGATTCGTTACCGTACTCTTTTATCAGACGCTGCATATTGCTGGCGATGATATCGTAAGCTTCATCCCAGCTGATGCGCTCGAACTTCCCTTCCCCGCGCTTACCGACGCGTTTCATCGGGTACTTCAGACGGTCCGGGTTATAAACCCGGCGGCGCATTGAGCGGCCACGCAGACAGGCGCGAACCTGATGCAAGCCGTCGTAGTTATCGTCACCGGTATTGTCGGTTTCGACGTATTTGATCTCGCCATCCACCACATGCATACGTAATGGACAACGGCTACCACAGTTTACGGTACAGGCGCTCCACACCACGTTTTCCGGGGCCGTAGCCGGGGACAACGCATCCGCCGCCGACGCCAGTCGGGTAAAAGGGAGAGTGAAGGCACTGCTGGCAACGGCGAGACCGCCAATTGCCGTGGTTTTCATCAACCCACGGCGAGTGACCTCGGCAGCCATTAACGCTTCAGGCGCTTTGATTTTCATAAAGACTCACTTTGGTTGCTCACAAAGAATAAGCGGCGGAATTAACCGCGATATAGTTTTATATATAACGAGCTAATGCGTTATGCGTGTTTTATGCTGGCTTTCATTCGCAGGAGTATTACTACTTTAGAGGGAGGGGGTATTGCGTCGTATCAAACCGAGGGTATAAAAAAAGCGCCAAAAGGCGCTTTTTTGTTGTAAGGCAAAGAATTAGCCAATGTACTGCTGGCCTTTCATGTATGGGCGCAGTACTTCAGGGATCTCAATACGTCCGTCTGCCTGCTGATAGTTTTCCAGCACGGCAACCAGCGTACGGCCAACAGCCAGACCAGAGCCGTTCAGGGTATGCACCAGACGGGTTTTCTTGTCGGACTTGCTGCGGCAGCGTGCCTGCATACGACGCGCCTGGAAATCCCAGACGTTAGAGCAGGAGGAGATTTCACGGTAGGTGTTCTGCGCAGGTACCCACACTTCCAGATCGAAGGTTTTGCAGGCGCCAAAGCCCATATCACCGGTGCATAGCGCCATACGACGGTACGGCAGGCCGAGCAGCTCCAGCACTTTCTCCGCGTGGCCGGTCATCTCTTCCAGCGCGTCCATGGACTCTTCCGGACGAACGATCTGTACCATCTCAACTTTATCGAACTGGTGCATACGGATCAGACCACGCGTGTCACGGCCGTAAGAACCCGCTTCAGAGCGGAAGCACGGAGAGTGCGCCGTCAGTTTGATTGGCAGGTCGTCTTCGTCGATGATCTCATCACGCACGAGGTTGGTCAGCGGCACTTCCGCGGTTGGGATCAGCGCGTAGTTGCTGCTGTCGGCTTCCTCGTCCAGCGGACGGGTATGGAACAGATCGCCGGCAAATTTCGGCAGTTGTCCGGTACCGTACAGAGTATCGTGGTTAACCAGATACGGAACGTAGGTTTCGCTGTAACCGTGCTGCTCAGTGTGCAGATCCAGCATGAACTGTGCCAGCGCACGGTGCAGATGAGCAATCTGACCTTTCATCACCACGAAGCGAGAACCGGTCAGCTTCACGGCTGCCGCAAAGTCCAGGCCCGCGTGCATTTCACCCAGAGTAACGTGATCGCGAACCTCGAAGTCGAACTCACGAGGCGTACCCCAGCGTTTCACTTCAACGTTGTCGTTTTCGTCTTTACCGACAGGAACGCTGTCGTCAGGAATGTTCGGGATAGCCAGGGCGATATCACGAATTTCTGCCTGAAGAACGTCCAGCTCAGCTTTCGCCTGGTCCAGCTCTTCACCCAGTTTGTTCACTTCCAGGCGTAATGGCTCAATGTCTTCCCCGCGCGCTTTCGCCTGGCCGATGGACTTCGATCGAGAGTTACGCTCTGCCTGCAGATTTTCAGTTTGTACCTGCAGAACTTTACGACGCTCTTCAAGAGCGCGCAGCTTATCTACATCCAGCTTAAAGCCCCGGCGTGCCAGTTTTTCAGCGACTGCGTCTGGCTCATTACGCAGCAGATTGGGATCGAGCATGCTTATCCTGTGCTTATCGAATTAAAATAGGAAAATGTGGCCACAGCCTGCGGCCACAGGGATACAATGCCAACATTACCGCAACGACTGAACTAACGGTAGCGTTTTATAGGGCTATTTTGATCCTGTCCGGCGAGCCAGGCGAGCTTTTCGCCAATCTTGCCTTCAAGACCTCTGTTTGTGGGGTGATAATAGCGGGTTTGTGCCATTTCCTGCGGGAAATACTCCTCCCCGGCCGCGTAAGCGTTGGGTTCATCGTGAGCGTAACGATACTCCTGCCCGTACCCCATCTCTTTCATCAGCTTCGTTGGCGCATTACGCAGATGCACCGGCACATCGTAGTCCGGGCGCTCACGCGCATCCGACATGGCCGCTTTGAATGCGGTATAGACGGCATTACTTTTCGGCGCGCAGGCCAGATAGACAATCGCCTGAGCAATAGCGCGCTCACCTTCTGCCGGCCCGACGCGAGTAAAACAATCCCAGGCCGAAAGCGCCACCTGCATGGCGCGCGGATCGGCATTGCCAACATCTTCTGAGGCAATCGCCAGACAGCGACGCGCGACGTACAGCGGATCGCCACCGGCAGTGATAATGCGTGCATACCAGTAAAGCGCGGCATCCGGCGCGCTGCCGCGTACCGACTTATGCAGCGCCGAGATCAGATCGTAAAAGCGATCGCCTTTGTTATCAAAACGGGCGCTACGCTCACCGGCAATTTCGGTCAACAGTTCCGGTTTTAATACCCGTTTGCCGGCGTCGTCGACTTCGGCCATATCGGCCATCATTTCCAGGGTATTCAGCGCCCGCCGCGCATCGCCGTTAACCAGTTCCGCAATTGCCCGACGCGTGTCGTCAGGCAGGACAATGTCCTGTCCGCCATAGCCGCGGGCTTTGTCGTCCATCGCCTGGGTGAGAACTTTTTCAATATCCTCGGTGGTGAGCGATTTAAGCAGGTAGACGCGCGCCCGGGAAAGCAGTGCTGAGTTGAGTTCAAACGACGGGTTTTCGGTGGTGGCACCGATGAAGAAGATGGTGCCGTCTTCGATGTGCGGCAGGAATGCATCCTGCTGACTTTTATTGAAGCGATGGACTTCGTCCACAAAGAGGATGGTTCGTCGCCCGGCGTTACGGTTCTGGCGCGCGCGCTCGATTGCTTCGCGGATCTCCTTCACACCGGATGTGACGGCCGAGATGCGCTCGACGTCCGCGTTAGCGTAGCGGGCGATCACTTCAGCAAGCGTGGTTTTACCGGTACCGGGTGGTCCCCAGAGGATCATCGAGTGCAGATGCCCGGCTTCAATGGCCCGCGGCAACGGCTTCCCCGCAGCCAGCAGGTGCTGCTGGCCAATATACTGAGCTAAATTTTCTGGCCGCATACGCGCGGCCAGAGGTTGAAACGCATTATCTGAAAAATCGAGCGACAGGTTGCCCACTCATGCCTCTTACTTACGTTGGTCGTCCACCGTTACGCCCTGCGGCGGGGTAAAGGTAAATTTAGATGCATCGACAGCGCCATTTTGCTGAGATTTGAGCTGATAGCTGCTGCGCTGATCGTCCTGCTCAACGGCGCCGAACTGATTGATGGTACCGTTGGTGCTTACATTGATGGTGAACTGCTTCAGGTTGCCGTTGCTGCCTTTTGGCGTCAGGACAAACTCATCACCGTTCTGCTTAATATTATACTGCTGCCAGTCGCTGGCCTGGTTACGGGCAATCAGCATAAATGGCGTGTTGCTGGTCGCATCTTTCAGCCAGGTGGCGGTTGCCTGCTCAACAAACGGGTTGAAGAACCACAGGGTTTTGCCGTCAGAGACCAGGATGCTCTCATCCGGCTGAGTCATGTGCCAGTTGAAAAGATTTGGGCGTTTTACCCACAGATCGCCCTGGCCTTCCTGCACCGCATTACCGCTGCCGTCAGTCACTTTTTGCGTGAAGCTGGCGTGGAAGCTGCTCACTTTATCCAGGCGGCTTTTAAGGTCGCTGGCCGCATCAGCCCAGACGCTGCTGGCGACAAAACTGGTGAGTAATGCACAAGCGATTGCGATTTTTTTCATTGTTGTTCCTTAAAATACGTCATCCCGAAATGGGGTTTCCGTTTTCTATTCTGGACCTGCCCGCAGGCAGGTGACAGAAGAAAATGCTTAAATTTGGCTGATTTACCCTTCTTTGCACACGCTGAAGATCAATCAAACGGCGGCGGAGCCAGCACCTCACGGTTACCGTTATGCCCCTGCTCACTGACAATGCCCTGAGCTTCCATCTGCTCAATGATGCGCGCCGCGCGGTTGTAGCCAATACGGAACTGACGCTGAACGCCGGAGATCGACGCTTTGCGTTTTTCGGTAACAAAATTAACCGCCTGGTCGAATAACGGATCCAGCTCTTCGCCGCCGTCAAAGCCACCGCCGCCGCCTTCGCTTTCGCTGTCGGAGGTAATGCCGTCAACGTATTGTGGACGACCGCGCGCTTTCCAGTCCTGCACCACGGCATGCACTTCCTGGTCGCGAACAAATGCGCCGTGAACGCGCACCGGAGAGGTGGAGTTCGGGCCGGAGTAGAGCATATCCCCCATCCCCAGCAGCGATTCAGCACCGCCCTGATCAAGGATGGTACGCGAGTCAATTTTGCTTGATACGGTAAAGGCGATACGGGTCGGAATGTTGGCTTTAATCAGACCCGTGATGACGTCCACAGAAGGACGCTGCGTCGCCAGGACGAGGTGGATACCGGCCGCACGCGCTTTCTGCGCCAGACGGGCAATCAGCTCTTCCACTTTCTTACCGACGGTCATCATCAGGTCGGCGAACTCATCCACCAGCACGACGATGTAAGGCAGTTTTTCCAGCACCGGATGCTGGGCATCCATGCTATCGCCCGGTTTCCAGTATGGATCGGGAATTGGACGACCCATCCGCGCCGCCTCGGCGATTTTCTCGTTATAACCGGCAAGGTTACGCACGCCCAGAGCCGACATCAGCTTATAACGGCGCTCCATCTCGTTGACGCTCCAGCGCAGAGCGTTGGCCGCGTCTTTCATGTCGGTCACAACTTCCGTCAGCAGATGCGGGATCCCCTCATAGACCGACAGTTCCAGCATTTTCGGATCGATCATGATGAAACGGACATCTTCCGGCTGCGCTTTGTAGAGCATGCTAAGGATCATGGCGTTCACACCCACCGACTTACCGGAACCGGTTGTACCCGCGACCAGCAGGTGGGGCATTTTCGCCAGATCGGCTACCACCGGCTCACCCGCGATATCTTTACCCAGCACCACGGTCAGTGGTGAAGGGTTGTCGCGGAATTTGGTGTTATCCAGCACTTCACGAAGGTAAACGGTCTGACGTTTTTTGTTCGGCAGCTCAAGGCCGACATAAGGTTTACCAGGTATGACTTCAACCACACGAACCGCAACGGTCGACAGAGAACGCGCCAGGTCGCGGGACAGGTTTGAAATACGCGCGGCTTTAACGCCAGGCGCCAGGTTGAGTTCGAAACGGGTAATGACAGGGCCTGGAGAGTAGTTGACCACGTCCGCTTTAATGCGAAAGTCAGCCAGACGCGCTTCTACCAGACGGGCCATTTGCTCCAGCGCGAAGGTATCGACCGGCTCAACTTCTGCTGGCGGCGGCGTTAACAGATCCAGCGACGGCAGAGGCGTGCTCGGACGTTGCAACGGACGACTATCACCGTTACGCATCAGCAGCGGATGAATGAGACTTTCCTGCGGCTGTGCCTGAGGCTGCTGGAATTGCGGCTGCTGTGGCTGCTGTGGCTGCTGTGGCTGCTGTGGCTGCGCATAAGATTGTGGCGCAGGCTGCTGCGGCTGGGCGTAAGCCTGCGGCGCTGGGGCCGGCTGCTGACGCACCGGCTCGGCTTCCGGCATGACGCTCGGCGTGAACAGCGGTTCACTCGGACCATCATCGACCAGATCTTTCATCGGTGAGAATTCGAAATCCGACAGCGAGAACGGGTTCGCACCAGCAGGTTGCTCACCTGAATAGCGTTGCTGCTGGGTGGCCGCAAACTGGCGTGCTAATTCTGCCTCTGCTGCATCATCATCGTCCGCCTGAGCAGGATGATCGTGCTGATACTCCTCGCCATAGCGCTGATGCTGCTGTGCGGCGAACTGACGCGCCAGTTCATCCTGCTGCATTTCATCTGCATCATCGTCGTAATCAGATTCACGGGCTTTCTCCTCAGCCATACGCTGAGAAGGCAGTTTAATGCCATAGGATGCCAGCTCGCGGCGGGTTGGCACACGCACGCGGTTAGGACGCGGCAACTGCGGGCCAATCCCCTCTTTTACCTGAGGACGTGGTGTTCCACCTGTCGCCAGGCTAAAGACCGGCGCCGCAGCCGAAGCGGCTGCTGTAGCCTGTTTCACGCTCTCTGCCACTGGTGCAACCGCAGGCGTTGAAGTAACCGGCGGTGCGGAGACAGAAGGTGTATTCACAACAGGCTCCTGCACCGGCTCAGGAACAGGCTGATACCATGCTGCCAGTTGCTCGCGCTCACGGGCACGGCGCTCTTCAACCTCTTCGAAATAGTACATTGGCGGACGAGACGGTTTGACCTCTTCCACAACCTCAGGTTCTGGTTGAGGAGCGACATAAGGCTCAGCAGGCTGAACAGGCTCAGGGACATACTCCTGATACGGTTGCGCGACGGGCTGCTCGTCGTACGGGTACCCCTGCGGCTCATGAACGGGCTCAGGCTGATAAGGTTGCTGCCACGGTTCCTGCTGGACCGGCGCATAGCTTTCTGGCTCTGGTGCGATAACCGGCTCTGGCGTATGAACGCCAGGCGCCGTTTGCCACTCTACCTGAGGCTGTTGAATAGCGGACTCGGGAGCGGGAACCGACGCAGACGGCATAACGGCTTCCGCTGGTGCTGCATAAGCCTGCGCCGCCGTGGTCGCGGCTGCCGCGGCGGCAACCGGTGCGGTAACAGAGTGACCGTTTAGCAGTGGATCGTATTCATCAAAATCGCCTGGCGTGGCGCGACTACCAGAGAAAAGCACATCATCAGGATCGACGGCGGCACCGGCTGAACGGTACTCAACATGATCGTCTTCGTCCATGCGTTTACCGGAGAAGAGCGCCGCATCGGTTTTACGGCCCAGCGGGTTGGCAAATTTCTCGGCGACGCGCTGACGGCGTGCCAGTGCTCCACGCAAAATACGTGCACGACGAGATTCACGACGCTGTACTGGCGCATCGTCTTCCTCTTCGTACTCATCTTCATATTCGTCTTCATCGACCCATGTGTCGTCACGACGGGTACGGTTGCTGGCAAAGGTCAGAATAGTGAGGACAAAACTGCCGATCTTCTCGGCAATACTCACCCACGACCAGCCGGTGAACAGCGTTAATCCTGCCGCCCAGATACACAGCAAGGCCAGGGTACCGCCGCTGCTGTGAAGCATAGGCTGTAACGCAGAGCTCAGCAGGCTACCGATGACCCCGCCAGACGCGAAATACCAGATGTCATCGGCGTTGATGGCTGCCAGCCCGCAGGAAGTGAGGATCAACGCCAGCGCGCCTATCAGGCGCAGCGAAACCGCGAAATAGTCGATGTAGTCGTCGTTCTGACGATGGCGCCAGGCAAACCAGCATCCGCCAATAATAATGACGGGAATGGTATAGGCC
>NZ_LNII01000008.1:0-7797 GCF_001463365.1 Enterobacter sp. 50793107
GGCATTGACTTATCTTCCAGACAAGAAAATTCCTAATGATGTTGAGGATTTGATAATTTCATGCTGTTGCTGTTAACAATATCTCGGAACATAATTTTTCGGCGCGGCAATTCTCGCTCGCAATTAAATGGAGCTTCCCGGTTACTTATTATGAAAAGTGCCAGGTTGCGCGTTTGTTCTTAGGAGAAGAAAATGAAAAAATTATTACTGGTGGCCTCTCTGGTTTCTGTTTTCACAGCAGCAAATGCAATGGCTGATGTTACTGCATCTGCCACTGCGTCATGGGATGCTACAGCAACAAAAGATACAACTAGCATGCTGGTTGTTACTCCGCTGAACTCCCTGACATTCCAGTATGCGGAAGGTCTGAATGCTTTTAATACTCAGGATGGTGCTTTTGACATTACGATCCAGGGACAGGAAAGTGCAACCGACTTTGAACTGACTGCACAGGTCATTAGCAATACCCTAACCAATGCAAGCGGCGATGCATCTACTCTGGATGTCGGTGTTGCCTGGAACGGTAATGCACTTTCCAGTTCCGCTGAAACCGTTCTGGTTAATGCCTCATCAACTTCTGGTCTGGAAAGTCTGATGGCTGACGGTGCTTATAACGGTGCTGAACGCGTGAGCGATCAGTCCAGCTTTAAGTTCTCTATCGCCTCTGCGACGTCTGATGGTTCAACAGCTGTCACTGACTATTCTGCTTTGCCTGATGGCTACTGGACAGGCGATGTGAAAGTACAGTTCAACGCGACCTGGACCACGCCTGCGTAATGAATGAAAAAATTCGGGAGATTTTTCTCCCGAATTTCTTAGGAATGTACTGATGAATAAATATTTACCCTTTGCCATATTGGCGGGGATCGCTACGTCTTTTTCCAGTTGGGCAATTAATGTGGGTGATATCACGTCGATAATGACTTCCGAGCAGAGTTCATTATCGAAAGAAATTATCAACACGACGAATTCCGCACGCTATGTCAGCGTTACGGTGAAACGACTCTCATCACCGTTGCCTGATGGCACCGAAATAAGCATTAATCCAGGCGAATTACTGTCTACACCCGCCAGCCTTATTCTTCCAGGCGACGCGAAAGATGTTTTCCGCTTTTTCTATAAAGGGCCAGAGGATGATAAAGAACGCTATTATCGCCTGCAATGGATTGATGAACCTGTGAGCGAAAGCGCAGCAACGAAAGCGGGCAAAGCCGCGACGGCAACGGCTTCAGCGGAAATTGGGACTATTTTAGTTGTAGCTCCGCGTAATGAGCGCTTCAACTACAGTCGTCAGGACGATTTAATCATCAACACAGGCAATGTCTCTTTCCGCGTGATTGCCTATGGCGTGTGTAAGGATCCCACTCAGGACCAGGGGCGGGGATGTCGGGAACGCTATTACGTTATGCCTGGAACCAAAATAAGGCTTCAAAAAAGCGATGTATCAAACAGCCGCACTCGTATTGGCATTTGGCATGGCAAGCAATTTATTACAGTGAAGTAATGCACGACGCCATTACCGGTGCCAATAATAAAATGCTGAAGTGTAAGGATGCATATGTCATTTAAATATTTTATTGGAGGGAGTGTATTTCTCTCTTTAGCGTTAACACCAGGGGCCGTTCATTCCGCCCCCGTTAAAATTGGTCATTATGTCATTCCTGGTACTTTTGCGCGCTCTCTGGAGCAAGGGATGACAGTTCCGGTGTTTATTCGGTATCAAGAGACGGACGAAAAAAGCCAGCAAAAAATTGCTGATGCGGTGATCTCATTGGTTGACGGGAATATTACAGTCAAATCGATAATGGTTTCTGACTTGCCAAACAATGCTGTGCTGGCGGATAAAACGCGCGAGATGGTAGAAAAAATAGGCAATGTGAAATTTAAGGACAACACCGCTATTGCCCTTACGCCTGAAGCACGTCTTCAACTGAACATTTCATCGTTCCACCTGGAGATGATCGTCAGCAGGGACGCGTTGACCGAGGCTGTTGTGGCGCGCAGCTCCTTGTTAGGTCCGTCAAGCGTTGACCGGTTAACTAACGTGCTCAATTACAGTTTTGGTACCTATTACAATGATTATCAAAACGGCAACAGTTCCCGCAGCTATTTAACGCTGGATAATACAACGTCACTTCGTGAGCACCATTTTAATATTAATGGTTCGGTATATGGTATTGGTGAAAGTAATGGTTCCAGCAACGTTTATCGGGCGATGTACGAGCGCGATTACGAAGGTTATCGCCTGGCATTAGGAATGCTTGATACGTGGAATGTCCAGTCTATTGCCAGTCTTAACGCCTTAAACGGCGGAAAAATCTACGGTGCAAGCTACGGAAATAAAGGCAGCACCGTTGTCGAAAATACCTCCCTTTCGCTGACCCCGATTACGGTCTTTTTACCGGCAGCTGGGGAGGTGCATGTATTTCGTGACGGACGCCTGCTGAGCGTTCAGAACTTTAACATGGGCAGCTACGAAATTGACACCAGCCGTTTCCCTTACGGGGTGTACGACGTTACGGTGGATATTGTCGTCAATGGGCGCACGGTCAATACCCGCATGAGTCGCGTAAATAAAATCTTCTCACGCCAGCAGGCGGCGGGGCTGCATGAGATCTCATGGCAGGTCTTTGGCGGTTCGCTTGATTACGATCGCGTCAGTTATAAGCGCAATCATTACCGTGACTTAGGCAGTGAACAGAGCTGGATTGGAGGGGGCGCGGCTTCTCTGACGCTGGCGGTGCTTTCCGGCCTGAATATGAAGTCAACGCTTTACGGTTTTGATTCCAATGCGGTTAACGAAACTGATATCACGTTAAATGTGAACGAATACGTGAGTGTGGGTGCGCAAACGATGCTGGCAAATGATGGAACCTGGCGAAATGTCAGCAATGTGAATGTCAGCGCACCCGGTGGATTTGGCTCAGTGTGGGCCTCTCGGGAAGACAGCAAAATTGGTGACCGTTTGCCGGTGCAAGAACGTGATAACTACTCCATTGGCGGCACGATCAACCTGGGAAGCGTTATTCCACACGGAGGATCGCTAACGCTAAGCCAGACGGAAAACCGCTATTCAGGCAATAAGTATCGCAATATAGATTACAGCACAACACTTTATGCCGGACGGTATGCCACTGTCGGTCTGCGGGCGGGTGTACAGCGCTACTTCTATAACAACACGAATGATGACGGTCGTCAGGAGCGTTATGTCAGCCTGGACTTCTCGTTACCACTGGCCTCCTGGTTAAGTGTGGGCGCATCGCGCGATCGTTACGGTGCGACGCAGGGCAATATCAGCGCTCGTAAACAGTTTAAAGATGGCCCAATCACCTCAGCAGGCGTTTCTGCCTCGACGCGCCTGAGCGGAGAGCAGAATTACGGCAACGATTATTCCGTCAATGGCAATGTCAGTTACAGCACCCAATATAACGCCGGGACGGTCTCTGTCACTCGTTCAGCAGATAACTCGACTAACATGAACTTCTCTTCTCTCGGGGCAATAGCCTGGGCTGGCGGTGATGTTGGTCTGAGTAATGAGCGACAACGCTCGGGGATCATTGTTAAAACGGGTCTGGCAGGCGATGGAAAACTGGCAGCAAAAGTCAATAACCGCAATTACCTGTTGAGCGGTAAATCGACCTTTATTGCGCTCCCTCCGTATGCGCAATACAAACTGGAAATTATGAACGACCGGAACTCCGAAGACAGCTTCGATATTGTTTCCGGACGCAAACACGCGATGAACTTGTATCCAGGGAATGTGAGCGTTGTTGCACCGGAAGTGAAAAGTATGGTGACCGTATTTGGTCGCGTCCGCTATCCCGATGGGCAACTGGCGGCGAACACAGATATCCATAATCACATAGGCAAAACTCGGACTGACGGGAAAGGTGAGTTTGCGATCGATATCGATAAAAAGTATCCCATCATTACCCTGGTATCAGCTAATGGAAGTATCTGTGAAGCCGATTTGGATCTGGATAAAGCCAGGGGGGCTGCGTGGGTGGGTGATGTTAAATGTGCACTGCAATCGACAATGGCGCAGAGGTAATTCTATGAAAAAAAGTGCAAATATTATTATTCCTTTACTCATTGTCGGTGCCTTAACACCCTTTACAGCGAAAGCGTTGACGGCGACATCCTCCGGATCTGTCAGTAATAATTTTATGTTTATCGAAAATGCCATTGATGGTGAGTACTTTATTACTCCTTCCTCGCTTGATCCACGTTTCAGCGGGTCGAATACCTGGGTGAAATATGGAACTTCCCAGGTAAGTCTAGGCTATTTAGGCTACGTAGGTTGGACGGCACCGGCGAATAACTATCAGGATATGTGGATTGATAATTCCCCAATCGATGGACCGTTTAGCGGTATTCGTTGCTACAGTGGAACGCAGTGCCCAACGACAGGGTATATTACGGGTCAGGGAACGGACAGCAACGGTTTCTACCATGCTCAGGTCGGGTCTGTCGCCGGTGTGGTCGGCGGGGCATATGGGTTTGCCTCCCTGAGTGACTCTGCCTACGAATATTTCCGCAATATGGCCACCGGAAGTAGCGAAACATATGTTTTCAATCGCTGTTATACCTCGGTCAATTATGATTACGCGGCAGGCGAGCGCTGCAAAGATCAGTCCTCAGGACGCTGGAACTACGTAAACTACACGTTAACCAAACGCGGCCATCTGGCACTGGAATCGACCAGCGCCTTCCAGGAGCTGTGGATTGCCAGCGACGGCACGCCGAGTATTACCAATGATTCAGGTGCCTGTGAGTTGGGCGTCGTCAGTAACGTGAGCGGTGTTATCTGCAAAATGGTCAGCTATAATCTTCAGCAGACAGCTAACCTGACGGCATCATTGACGTTCAGGGCGTATGTGGATTCAACAGCGCTTGGATTTACCCCTGCAGCGGCCACCGTGCGGTATTCCGGTAATGGCTCCACATGGTATAACTTCAGTGCATCGACGGCGTATTACAACGTGTTCACCACCAGCGGTGAATATGTGTACCTCTTTTTGTCGCAGACATTTCTCAAAAATCTGGTCAATGCGGGCGTCAGTATTACGAATAGCCAGCCGTTTACCTTTGCGTTTACTAATGCTCTAACACCTGAGTCAGGTTATTACCAGTTCACGCCTTCGTTACAGCTTAATATCGTACCTAAGGAGTATGGGATAAGTATTATTTCATCTAATAATACAACGTCTGCTAGCGGTAGCGGCACTATTGGCGAGGATACGCCAATAAGAATGGATTATACCGTTACTGTTTCAGGCCCTCGCCAGGCTGACAGCATTACCGCGCAAGTTATTGGCGATAGCACAACGTTAAATGACACGCCGTACTGCCTGTTTACGTCCGCACAAGGTGGAGTAAGTGTGCCGATACCGGCCTATCTTGAGTATAACAACCAGTCAGGTAGTGTGACTCAGGCAAGAAATAGCTGTGGTGAAGCGGCCATAAGCCTGAATGATGCTCTGTGGCAACAAACGCCCTGGGACGCCAACAACACTGATGACGGGAGTTACTTCAATACCCGTTTATCACTGCTCTTTCCGATGGACGATTCTCGCTCTGCTTTAACGGTATCAGGTTCTGACTGGGAAGGCGTTGTCAGCGCCAGTGGGGAGATAAAAGTCATGGCGAACTGGGTAGGGGTGACAAAATGACCGGATGGCGTGTGGCTATGATCGTTACTGGTTTGGCTCTCCTGGCGTTATTTAGCCTGCCCGCACGCGCCTTGTATCTTGATTCAACCATTTTTGACATGGCGGCGGATAAATCCTTTATCAGCAAACGTGTTTTTAATGACAGCCACAAGCAGAATATTTACAGCATTTCGGCGGTGAAAATTGATAAGCCCGGGCCTGGCGGGGAGCGTCGCCAGGCTATCGAAGAGGGCGAATTACTGTTTGCACCGCTTAATTTCTCGCTTGCACCGGATGCAGGAGAGTTTTTCAAGATTTTCTATCGTGGTCCGCAGGATGACAAGGAGCGCTACTACCGTGTGCAGTTTACTGAAATGCCCATCACCCTTTTCCCGGAGCGCAACAGGGGTAAAAAGAGCGAAGCGATACCAGCTATCGCACTGGAAACCATTCTGGTTGTTCGGCCACGAAAAATGAATTTGCATTATATGCTGGATGAGCAGAAAGGGGTTCTTGAAAATACAGGAAATACCTTTTTTAAAATCATTGTTCAAAAGGGGTGCAATTCGACCGATGATGAAGCGACCATTCGCTATATTCTACCGGGAGAAACGTACCGAAGCCCCGAACTGAAAGCACAAAATAAAAAATTTATAGTGGCTTTGCAAAAGTATATCCCTGTTGGTAGTAGATGTTTTACACATGCCTCATAAAATTGGAATAAACTATTCTTGTATTGCTAACTATCTGGTGTGAATATATTCTGTATCGTATGTGAATCTCGTCAAAGATAAAAATAAGAGTTTATCTGGATGAAAAAAATAATTAACGGTCAGGTTTTATACGATTCAGAGCAGAGGGTATTAAGTGTGCAAGGTGAAAGGATTATCCTCTCTGCACCAACCTCAAGGTTACTGGAACTTTTTATTGATAATAACTATAAGCAAGTAAACCGGGAACTGATCATCGAAGAGGTCTGGGGAAAACATGGCATGATACCCTCAGGGCATAGCCTAAATAAAAGCGTGAGCATATTGCGCAAAGCTTTTTCATCGTTAGGCTTGAACAATATAATCGTCACGATCCCGCGCGAAGGGTTCCTTTTTCAGGCCCGGGTCAGCAGCGTGAATGATGATATCAAGAGTAAAAGAATAACGACCACCCAGTTAGATATTGTTGATAAGGCTTTGCAGTATAGACGGTGGCCGCAGCTTATCCTATGGTGTGTTTTCACTTTTACTGTCTGTGCAGTTATGGTTTTTTTTCTCATATTAATGTTTCGCAATAACGATGGGGTTGTACATATATTGAAATCCGGCTCGTGTGATTTTTACACCACAGATGATAATTCATCAGTGAAGTTATCCCGATTTTTGAATTCACCAAATTGGCAAAAACACAGTTCCATTTGTGAAGGAAGAGATAAAGTCATCATATTTTATGATGACAATAACTTATCGGCAGGTAATAAACTGAAAGAATATTTCTTAAGCGTGTGTAAAATGGAGCAAAAAGGAACGGTGCATGAATGCGAAAATTATCTTTATTAGTATGTTCGCTGCGGTCATGGTGATATTTCTTTTTTTGCTTAATTGCCCTCGTATTCCATCGGCTTTTGTGTGTACGGCTAAAAGCCATGTTTTTCTCCATACTCAAAAAGAGGGGGTGAGCATTGAAGGTGAGGTTTTGTTAGTTTTGAGGATTTCCTCTGCAGAGGAAGGTGCTTTCTCACAAGTTGGGGTGCTGGATGTTAACGGTAAACATTATGCTATTAATCGCTCCACTACCTTGAGCTTCCTTAGAGAAGACAGTGATGGTTATTTGCGTACGCAACGCATTGCGGTGGTAAAAAATGATAACGATGACTTGCCTGATGAAATAACCAACCTGCTCATGTCTAAGCAACAACTCTTTTATTACAAGATCATACATATCACCGATAACGTTTATGGGGTCAGGGATCTACGGCGCACGCTGATGGTCTGTCGAGCAAAGTAACGTGACAATGAGGACTTCTCTTTGGCGTGATTCTCTTCATCTTGTGAGTTTCACAGACATTAATTCTGTAATTTTTCTTTTTATTCTTATTTTATTTTGTCTGGTTCTGAATGTAAGTGCATTAATTTGTACTGTATTAGGATAAGGA
>NZ_LNII01000009.1:0-2817 GCF_001463365.1 Enterobacter sp. 50793107
TCAGGGAGAACTCATCTCGGGGCAAGTTTCGTGCTTAGATGCTTTCAGCACTTATCTCTTCCGCATTTAGCTACCGGGCAGTGCCATTGGCATGACAACCCGAACACCAGTGATGCGTCCACTCCGGTCCTCTCGTACTAGGAGCAGCCCCCCTCAATTCTCCAGCGCCCACGGCAGATAGGGACCGAACTGTCTCACGACGTTCTAAACCCAGCTCGCGTACCACTTTAAATGGCGAACAGCCATACCCTTGGGACCTACTTCAGCCCCAGGATGTGATGAGCCGACATCGAGGTGCCAAACACCGCCGTCGATATGAACTCTTGGGCGGTATCAGCCTGTTATCCCCGGAGTACCTTTTATCCGTTGAGCGATGGCCCTTCCATTCAGAACCACCGGATCACTATGACCTGCTTTCGCACCTGCTCGAGCCGTCACTCTCGCAGTCAAGCTAGCTTATGCCATTGCACTAACCTCCTGATGTCCGACCAGGATTAGCTAACCTTCGTGCTCCTCCGTTACTCTTTGGGAGGAGACCGCCCCAGTCAAACTACCCACCAGACACTGTCCGCAACCCGGATTACGGGTCTACGTTAGAACACCAGCCATTAAAGGGTGGTATTTCAAGGACGGCTCCACGCAGACTGGCGTCCACGCTTCAAAGCCTCCCACCTATCCTACACATCAAGGACCAGTGTTCAGTGTCAAGCTATAGTAAAGGTTCACGGGGTCTTTCCGTCTTGCCGCGGGTACACTGCATCTTCACAGCGAGTTCAATTTCACTGAGTCTCGGGTGGAGACAGCCTGGCCATCATTACGCCATTCGTGCAGGTCGGAACTTACCCGACAAGGAATTTCGCTACCTTAGGACCGTTATAGTTACGGCCGCCGTTTACCGGGGCTTCGATCAAGAGCTTCGCGTTGCCGCTAACCCCATCAATTAACCTTCCGGCACCGGGCAGGCGTCACACCGTATACGTCCACTTTCGTGTTTGCACAGTGCTGTGTTTTTAATAAACAGTTGCAGCCAGCTGGTATCTTCGACTGATTTCAGCTCCACCCGCAGGGGCTTCACCTACATATCAGCGTGCCTTCTCCCGAAGTTACGGCACCATTTTGCCTAGTTCCTTCACCCGAGTTCTCTCAAGCGCCTTGGTATTCTCTACCTGACCACCTGTGTCGGTTTGGGGTACGATTTCGTGTTACCTGATGCTTAGAGGCTTTTCCTGGAAGCAGGGCATTTGTTACTTCAGCACCGTAGTGCCTCGTCATCACACCTCAGCGTTAAAAGGTACCGGATTTACCTGGAACCTCCGCCTACATGCTTAAACCGGGACAACCGTCGCCCGGCTAACATAGCCTTCTCCGTCCCCCCTTCGCAGTAACACCAAGTACAGGAATATTAACCTGTTTCCCATCGACTACGCCTTTCGGCCTCGCCTTAGGGGTCGACTCACCCTGCCCCGATTAACGTTGGACAGGAACCCTTGGTCTTCCGGCGAGCGGGCTTTTCACCCGCTTTATCGTTACTTATGTCAGCATTCGCACTTCTGATACCTCCAGCAACCCTCACAGGCCACCTTCAACGGCTTACAGAACGCTCCCCTACCCAACAACGCATAAGCGTCGCTGCCGCAGCTTCGGTGCATGGTTTAGCCCCGTTACATCTTCCGCGCAGGCCGACTCGACCAGTGAGCTATTACGCTTTCTTTAAATGATGGCTGCTTCTAAGCCAACATCCTGGCTGTCTGGGCCTTCCCACATCGTTTCCCACTTAACCATGACTTTGGGACCTTAGCTGGCGGTCTGGGTTGTTTCCCTCTTCACGACGGACGTTAGCACCCGCCGTGTGTCTCCCGTGATAACATTCTTCGGTATTCGTAGTTTGCATCGGGTTGGTAAGCCGGGATGGCCCCCTAGCCGAAACAGTGCTCTACCCCCGAAGATGAGTTCACGAGGCGCTACCTAAATAGCTTTCGGGGAGAACCAGCTATCTCCCGGTTTGATTGGCCTTTCACCCCCAGCCACAGGTCATCCGCTAATTTTTCAACATTAGTCGGTTCGGTCCTCCAGTTAGTGTTACCCAACCTTCAACCTGCCCATGGCTAGATCACCGGGTTTCGGGTCTATACCCTGCAACTTAACGCCCAGTTAAGACTCGGTTTCCCTTCGGCTCCCCTATACGGTTAACCTTGCTACAGAATATAAGTCGCTGACCCATTATACAAAAGGTACGCAGTCACACCCGAAGGTGCTCCCACTGCTTGTACGTACACGGTTTCAGGTTCTTTTTCACTCCCCTCGCCGGGGTTCTTTTCGCCTTTCCCTCACGGTACTGGTTCACTATCGGTCAGTCAGGAGTATTTAGCCTTGGAGGATGGTCCCCCCATATTCAGACAGGATACCACGTGTCCCGCCCTACTCTTCGAGTTCACAGCCTGTGTGCTTTCGTGTACGGGACTATCACCCTGTACCGTGCGACTTTCCAGACGCTTCCACTAACACACAAGCTGATTCAGACTCTGGGCTGCTCCCCGTTCGCTCGCCGCTACTGGGGGAATCTCGGTTGATTTCTTTTCCTCGGGGTACTTAGATGTTTCAGTTCCCCCGGTTCGCCTCGTTAACCTATGTATTCAGTTAACGATAGTGTGACGAATCACACTGGGTTTCCCCATTCGGACATCGCCGGGTCAAGGGTTCATATCACCTCGCCGGCGCTTTTCGCAGATTAGCACGTCCTTCATCGCCTCTGACTGCCAGGGCATCCACCGTGTACGCTTAGTCGCTTAACCTCACAACCCGAAGATGTTTCACTTC